>NZ_FPLG01000007.1:0-36168 GCF_900120065.1 Moritella viscosa | reverse complement strand
AACTATTAACTATTAACTATGAACTATGAACTATGAACTATGAACTATGAATAAATAACTAAGTAATAACTAAGTAAGAAGCAAAGCCTGTAATCAGATTGCGTCTAATTACAGGCCATAATATAAATAATTCAGTGCCACAAGGACTGGCTTAGTTGTCGCTAAAAACTATTGTAATAAAGCTTCAAACGTTAAGTGCACGTTCACACTTGCTTTGTCCGCCATAGGAGCATTTTTCAATTCACCTTTGTAGTTAGCTTTCATCAGATAACGACCCGCAGCATTTGGCGTGAACGTTACGTTACCGTCCTTGTCACTTACTACATTAATCTGCTCTTGATGGTTACGATATAACGTACCTTCACGAGTAATATCAGCAACAACACCAGCTTGAGGTTCACCGTTAAAGAAGAATTGGAAGCTTACTTCTTCACCTTCAACAATGTCTGATGGATGAGTCAGTGGACGCATTTCTAGGTATTTACCTTCGATTTCTAATGCCTTTTCTGTTGGCATTCCAACCGTTACATAGCTTTCTGCGCGGGTATAACTTAATTGTGTACTTACATCGCGTGCTTTTTCAGGGATTATATTCGCGCGTTCTGCTTTATTTGCTTTAGCATATTTAACTGTATCGCGACGGCCCGCTTTATAATAGGTGTAGTAAGACGGTACATTGTTAATCGCTACCTTGTGCGTGCCTTCTTCTTCAAAGTAGAAGTCAAAGATAGAACGTCGTTTACCGCGGATCACAAAGTTAGGGCGCTCTTTACGACCGTCAGGCATGATCACTTGTGCAAATTCACTGCCCGCAGGTTTATCAAATACAAAAGTACCGTGTGATGCCGTTACATCAAATGTTAACCAATCGCCACCTTCTTTCGATACAGTGAAGTGTGATGGTAATAGCCAACGTGGATGTGCGTTTGCCGTTGTTGTTGCCGCTAGTCCCGCAATAACCGCACAGGCTAGACCTAACGCTTTCAATTTTTTTACTGTAGTCATTAATCTTTACTCGCTCTATTATTTAATTAGGTAGTTGATACGGATATCACCGGTTTCTTCTGTCGGATCAATAGTGTGACTAAACGGTTTGTCACCTAAAGTCATTTTTTGGCGGATATAATTACGACCACCGTGCTCACGCACTACTTCAACATAAAATGTATAATTGCCCGCTTCAACGCGGTTACCATCACTATCTAAGCCATCCCAAGTGAAACGATAATCACCAGCAGGACGTGTTGCTGATGTTACGCCGTCAACTAAAGCACGATCATAACGTCCGACTTTTCGCCACCAGCTGCGTAAATCTTTTAACCATTCATCTTTACCCACCCATAGCTCAACAGTACGCACTGATTTACGCTTTGAGTTTTCGATCCATATCGCCACATAAGGGCGGGCATACATAGTGGTATCAATCTTAGGCAGACTAAATTCAACATCGAGTGTGGCAGTGGCCGGAATTGGCGCGGCCGAGGCAAAATAAGCCGGTAATAACAGACAACTTAATAGTGCAACGCACTGACTAAGACGCTTAAATAACAAAGTCATACAAGATCCTTTAAGGAACGGCCACCACAAAAATAGCCAAGGTAACGAGGGAACCAAACAAGGTCCATTTCAATGAGGTTGCGAAGGTTTTCTTTTTCGGCACTAATAAACACACACCGGTTAATACAAAGAACACCATAAGTAATGCGACAATATCGATAAACAGCTTCCATACGCCGCCACTATTTCGGCCTTTATGTAAGTCATTTAATACCGCAATAACACCGTAATGGGTCTTTTCAATCACAGCTTCAGCACTGGTCATGTCAATAAATACCGCGACGTTATAACCCGGACCTTTGTAGTCCATCGCGATCTCACCTTCAATTAATTCACCGTCTTCAACTTCGGTAAATACATCTAATGCAGAAGGTTGACCAGAAAGCTTCGCGTGTTCGGTAAGGTAATTAACGATACCGACTTTATCCACAGCAACGGCACCATCGGCATTGCTAAATAAGCTTTGCGGTAAAGTAAGAATGGTTTCTTGAATATCAGGCTGACTACTCACAAACAGACTTGGGCGGTTTAAAGTAATACCCGTAACAGAGAAAAATAATACGACCAAGAGTAGCGCCATAGAAATATAGATATGTAAGCGACGCGCCCATAATTGCACTTGTTTGTTTTTTAAGAGTGTTTTGTTCTTTGAATTAGCCACTTTGTTTTTCGATCTTGTAGATGTCTGGGTGAGAGGCTGACTGAGAGAAGGCATGATCGTAATAACACTGCTTGATTATGGGATTTAAGTACAGGCAATGTAATTGATAATTGTTTTCATTGGCATTGAATTTACATTATTTACGTTAACTCATGCCAATACTGTAAGCATAATCATTAGGTCATTTTATTCCTCCTTATATGCTCTCTGACCGTTATAAAGTCAGCAGTCATATTGACAGTGATTATCATTATGACAATACAAATTGTTGTCACAATGACACTGAATCTATTCACTAAAATTTAAGCTGTTATTTTTAAAAATAAAAAATATTGGTTCGAATAATGCAATTAAGATAGAAAAATAATAGAAATAGAAACGAGGAGGATATGAATAATCATGCCATATAAGAATATGAACTTCAATTTAGGCAAAGTTGTTAGTCGCATAGATTGGACCAAATCATTATTTACAATTCGAATTCGATCTGGAAGTATCCCTTATATCTCAGGACAATTTACCAAACTAGCTCTTTACGATAAAAACAAAGAATTCCATAGAAGAGCATATTCTATAGTAAATAGTCCAGAAAACCATAAACAGACAGGTGAACTGGAGTTTCTAATTATTACCGACCCGAAGGGTAATCTTTCTCCTTTAATCCATCAGTTGAAAGTTAATGATTATATATACGTTGGTACAGAAGGTGCAGGCTTCATGACCCTTGATGCCGTTCCAACTAACTCCAAAGATCTATGGCTTTTATCGACAGGTACTGCAATTGGCCCTTTTATTTCAATGCTCGAAGAAGAAGATGAAAATGAGCGTTTTAACAATATATTTTTGGTTCATGCGGTGAGAAAAAAATCAGAGCTCACGTATAAAGATAAAATAAAGCAGCTTGAATCAAAATATCAAGGAAAACTAAAATATGTGCGAATTATTTCTAGAGAACAGACACCCAGAAATTTATCAGGAAGAATTCCGGAACTACTTAGAACGGGAGAACTCGAGAGAGAATGTAAAGTATCGCTATGTCAAAAATCAAGTTTCTTGTATATGTGTGGTAATCCTAAAATGGTTAAAGACACGAGTGATACGCTAAGATCATTAGGGTTTAGTAAACATCTACAAGCTAAATCAGGACAATTCAGTTCAGAAAATTACTGGAAAGTAAGTTGATTTATAGTCGATCCACTCAGGGGTGACAGTCAGTATTTAAATAACACCGAACCTCAACATTTATCAAATAAGTTTAGGTTCGGTGGTAAACTAATTTGTCTACTGTCTATGACCCCCAAAACCTCCTCCAAACCACCATATAGGTGATTACCCTTCTCTCTCAGCAATAAAAAGGTTCAACATTAAGTCTTTGTCATAAAGACAATAGCGCTGTCATATTGACATTGACAGGCACAGTCAATATGACAGCCAAAAGTAAATAAGTTGAATATAAACAACTGGTTAAACTTTGGCATAAAAATTGACTAATGAGATTGTTAATTAATTATTGAGGAGTCAAAATGACTAAACAAAAATTCTCCCTAATTGCTCTCATTATTGTATGTGTGACATCATTTAGTATACTTTTGAGCTTAGGAAGTGAAATTTATCGTGAAGCACCACCAATCCCCGAGAAAGTTGTAACGTCAACAGGTGAAGTGATATTTACCAAAGAAGACATCCAGAATGGTCAGCTTGTTTGGCGCTCTATGGGGGGACATCAATTAGGCTCTATTTGGGGCCATGGTTCATATGTTGCGCCAGACTGGACTGCGGATTGGCTTCATCGAGAATCAACACTTTGGCTTGATAAAGCAGCAATAGAACAATTCTCAGTTCAATTTGAACAGTTAGCTAGTTATCAACAAGCTGCATTAGAAAGCCTTCTGCGTGAAGATATACGATCTAATCGCTTTGATGCTAATAACAATATATTAGTAATCTCAACACGTCGTGCAGAAGTAATTAGTACGCTGCAGCATTACTATTCAAATTTATTTGGTGATAATCCTGATTTCCAGCCTATTCGTGAAGACTACGCGATGAAAGAAAACACAATTTCAACCGCTGAAAATCGTCAAAAATTATCTGCATTTTTCTTCTGGGGAGCGTGGGCTGCAGTGACAGAGCGCCCCGGTGAGAACTACACTTACACGAATAACTGGCCACACGATCCCGTAATCGGTAATACACCGACATCAAATAATGTTTTTTGGTCAATATTAAGTATGGTTCTGCTTATTGCTGCTATAGGGGCGCTTGCTTGGTATCACGCCAGTCTTAAAGAGCATCCACTACCAGAGGTACCCACTAAAGATCCATTATTTGATGTTAAAGCAACGCCTTCGCAAAAAGCTTTAGTCAAGTATTTTGCAACCGCTGTCGGATTATTTCTCCTACAGATTTTATTAGGTGGTATTACTGCGCATTATGCAGTTGAAGGTCAGACTTTTTATGGTTACCCACTAGCAGAGATTTTACCATATTCACTAACTCGTACCTGGCATACTCAACTTGCAGTATTTTGGATTGCTACGGCTTGGTTAGGCACTGGACTATATATTGCGCCAGCTTTATCTGGGCATGATCCTAAATATCAAAAACTAGGTGTGAATATACTCTGGGTTGCTTTAGTTTTCGTTGTTCTTGGCTCTATGGCCGGAGAATGGCTTGCTATTCAACAATACTTTGATCTTGACTTAAGTTACTGGGTCGGACACCAAGGACAAGAATATATAGACCTTGGTCGTATCTGGCAAATCCTGCTGTTTTCAGGTTTATTAATTTGGCTAACATTGGTGACGGCTGCAATTAAGCCCGCCCTAACCAAAGACAGTGAAATGAAATCTGTTATTTGGGTTCTCTATGCATCCTGTGTAGCGATTGGATTATTTTATGGTGTTGGATTTTTACAAGGTAAACATACTAATTTAGCGATTGCTGAATACTGGCGTTGGTGGGTAGTTCATTTGTGGGTTGAAGGGTTCTTCGAAACATTTGCAACATCAGTCATTGCATTAGTGTTTGTACGTTTAGGACTTATTCGAGCTCAATCAGCTAACAGTGCTGTTTTATTTGCTACCGTTGTATTCCTAACTGGTGGTCTACTTGGGACGCTTCACCACGTATATTTTACAGGTACGCCAACATCCGTAGTTGCATGGGGTGCAATGTTTTCAGCATTGGAAGTTGTACCACTCGCATTAATTGGTTTTGAAGCTGTTGAAACTTATAGAATGCGTAAAGCGACAAGCTGGATGGTTCGTTATAAATGGGCATTTATGTTCTTTGTTGCAACAGCATTTTGGAATTTGGTTGGCGCTGGTGTGCTTGGTTTTCTTATCAACCCACCAATAGCGCTTTATTATATTCAAGGTTTAAATACAACAGCAACTCATGCTCACGCTGCATTCATGGGCGTATATGGAATGCTAGGCATTGGTTTGATGCTAACTTGCTTACGTGGTTTAACAAATCAATTATCAATATGGGATGATAAATTACTTAAGTGGTGTTTCTTGTCTTTAAATCTAGGTTTGATAGGCATGGTATTCATGTCACTGCTCCCTGTTGGTATAATACAATTTATTGCTTCTGTAGAGCATAGTTATTGGTATGCAAGATCCTCAGAAATAATTCATAGTGAATTAGTGGAAATGTTTGTTTGGTTACGTGTCCCCGGTGATATTTTATTCGGTATGGGAGGGCTGTTCTTAGCAGCGTTCTTTGCTCGATTAATAATAGGGGAAATAAAAAATAGTACTAAACGCGCTCCATCTGTCGTGTCTTAACTAAATCGGCATTTAGATTAAAGGAATAAGCTAAATGCCGTTATTAAAAATGAGTAAGTTATAAACCAATTATATTACAATAAGCCTTAACTTCAGCTTCAGTATGAGGAATGCCTGCTGCATCAGCAAGCTCCCACGAACGCTCACAGTGTTGAGTTCGTTCGCACCACAAATAACCCGCGGAAGGCAAGCAACCATATTCGTCACGATCACCGCCGATAGGCTTAAACTCTGGGTCAGAATTACTACAGGCTGTAATACTTAATACTAACAAGGTGAATAAACTATATTTTAAATGCATAGTGTGTTCCTGATACTATATAAAACAATTCTGGTTCATAGTTAGTATCCCTGCATAATAAAAGTCGCACTTTTAGCAGAATCAGTATGGGTTAAGATGCAAGTCGCAGTGGTACTTTCAGCGATGCTCATTGGCGTAACAGTGTAACCTAAAGGTAATGATGAACCACTGAGTAGGCTTCCAGCATCATCACAATTATCAATGTGTACGGCCTCTACCGTCGATAATCCCGATTTTGAGATCATCTTGGCAGCGTAATTAAACGTATTTGCACTTTCAATACTGCGGGCAATATTAATCACACTGACATCTAATGCGGCATCAGCAAGATCAATAAATCGAGGTACAGCCATCGCACCTAATATGCCTGATATAACGACAACAGCACTTAATTCAACTAACGTAACTCCAGCTTGTTTTTTCATCTTTTAGACCATCCATGATCATGAATCTACGATTATTTTTTTGCTGATATATATAGACAGCAAAAACTCACAGCCAATTACGATATTAAGGTAAATATTACGCCAACAGCTAAGAGTATAGCTACAAAACAACAAAGCATAACCATTGATATATAACTGGTTTCATACATATTAACTGTAGTGCTACAATTTTTATTTTGCATTCTAAAATTAAAAAAAACCATAAAAAAACGGGCTTAAAAGCCCGTTATCGGTATCATAAAAACCTGATTGTAAATTACATATTATGCTCAGCAAAAGAGGCTAAACGACTACGTTGCACTCCTTTTAAGAACACATTCGCACTACCGTCAAAATCTTTAAAACGTTCCACTACATAAGTAAGACCCGAGGTTACAGCGGTTAAGTAACTACTATCAATTTGTGATAAGTTACCCGAACACACAATTTTAGTGCCTTCGCCACAACGCGTAATAATGGTCTTAAGCTGCGCAGCAGTAAGGTTTTGACACTCATCTAATAATACAAACGCATTTTGAATCGAACGACCACGCATAAAGTTTACCGACTTAAACTGTAAATTCGCTTTCTGTTTAATGTACTCAACTGAGCCATCTTTACATTCATCGTATTTATGCAAAACTTCTAAGGTATCTGTAATCGCGGCCAACCAAGGCAACATTTTTTCTTCTTCCGTACCAGGTAAGAAACCAATGCTTTCGGCAATTTCCGGCGTGTTACGCGTAACAATTACCTTGTCATACATTTTTCGCTCAACGACTTGTTCTAACGCCGCTGCCATCGCCAAAATAGTCTTACCACTCCCAGCAGGTCCGGTCAAAATGACCAAATCAATATGCGGATTAAGTAAAGCTTCCAGTGCCATGCCTTGGTAAATATTCTTAGGATGTATACCCCAAGCTTTTTTTGACATCAGGCGTTCGCGACCTAAATCAACAAAACTAATTTCTCCCTTATCCTTTCCGACAACACGCGCGGCAAAGTGATCAGTTTCATCAATCAAGTATTGGTTAATAAAAGTGTCTTTAAGTAATCCCGTTTCAACAGTATGAATAGTCTTTGAGCCCATGGTTTCACTTTTCATACTTTCACTGTGGCATTCGTTTATCTCTTGCCAAAAGTCGCCAGTAAATTTATGAAAGCCAGTCGCTAAAAATTTAATGTCATCAATCAATTGATCGGAACGATAATCCTCTACCCGATTTAGCCCTGCGCCCTTTGCTTTCAAACGCATGTTAATGTCTTTAGTGACCAGTACAATTTCGCGATCAGATTGGTTCTGCAAGAATAACGCGGCATTGATAATACGATTATCGGGTTCATTTTCAGTAAAAAAGACATCTTGCTTCATCACGCTATGATCAGCAAAAATAGAGATCTTACCCAATTTATTTTTACTTTCTATTTTTTGCAATGGCACACCTTGGCTGATTTCTTCAGGGGTAGCATTTGAAAAAATATCCTCCAACGCACGAATCGCGACACGTGCATCCCGACTGACATCCCTTTTTCTATCCTTGATATTATCGAGCTCTTCTAAAACAGTCATGGGAATCATGACATCGTGCTCTTGAAAGGTGAAGATAGATAAAGGAGCATGTAACAACACGTTGGTATCGAGAATGAAAACTTTGTTATTGGTACTTTCCATAGAAACACCTCTTTTAGTTCGGCTAACCCTTAACGCTTAGCCGTCGACTTTGTTGATTTCATTTTTAGCCATTTTTTTACAATATCTGTGCTGCAATACGATATACTTACAAAATACATACCTCTGATGACCCTATCAGGCTTTTATTACGGAAATAAGAATGACTGCAACCAAGACAGCACTTGACCCTAAGCTATTTAAAAAAATCGAAATCATTTGTGAAAAAGGTGAAGAGCAGCTCGAAGCTGAAGAATACAAAACTGCGATCGATACCTTTATGCAAGCTTATGATCTTGTTCCTGAACCTAAGATCCACTGGAATGTATCTACATGGATCCTAACAGCACTAGGTGATGCACACTTCATGTTAGGCGATTGGCCGTCATTAGAAGAAGCAACGGGTTTTGCTATGTTATGCCCTGAAGGTGCGGTAAATCCTTATTTACACCTACGTTTAGGTCAAGCACACTTTGAACTTGGCAACATGGGGCCAGCGAAAGAGCAACTAGAAAAAGCATTTGAAGCTGAAGGTGAAGACATCTTTGGTGATGATGACCCAAAATATTTAGCCTTTGCCAAAGCTCAATAAAAGAATAATTCTACCACCCTCTTTTACTATTATAGTGGGTGGTTATTATTCTGACCAAAACATCGAACAAACAAGTACATAATCTAAAATAAGCATTAAGCCTAATAACGCAGGCGTCGCTATTTTCACGCTTAAGTTAGAGGATAAAATGACATGAATAACAGCTATAAAGGTAGGGTTCGTTAAACATAATAAATAAAAAAGCAGTTAATACTGATGGCTATCAATACATCCCTGCTCTATTACCTGCTGAACTATCGCTTATACGATCTCAGCTGCAACCACTGAAATTTCAACTAATAGCGCTTCACGCGCCATACTCGCTTGTACACATGCACGAGCAGGAGCATGACCAGCAGGTACCCACGCATCCCAAACGGCATTCATCTCAGCAAAGTCTGTCATCTCTTTAATATAAATAGTTGCTGATAACATGTGTTCTTTATCACTGCCCGCTTGAGCTAATAAATCAGTTACTTTTGCTAACATGGTTTCAGTTTGCTCTTTGATTCCATACGTTGCATCTGCGCATACTTGGCCACATAAGTAGATAGTACCGTTGTGCTTTACAATACGGCTCATTCTTGGTTTAGTTTCCATACGTTCAATCATGCTAAATTCTCTTCGTTGAATATCAAGGTGAATACCCAAATATTGGGCTAATTGGTTAGTTTACCTTGTCTTGCAAATAAATTTCAGTTAAAAATGAGATAGGCATAATAACTCAAGGAAATGAGAGAAAATGATAAGAATAGCAACCAAACAGGATGCCGAGGCAATCAGCCATATCTATAATCATTACATCACAACTACAGTGATTACTTTTGAAGAAGAAGTAGTAAGCAGTGATGATATAGCCGACCGAATCAAAACAACGCTTGCAGCAGGTCTTCCTTGGCTAATTGCAGAAGAAGACAATATTGTGCTTGGTTATGCGTATGCAACCCCTTGGAAAAGTCGAAGTGCCTATCAGTTTAGTGTTGAAACATCGGTTTATCTCGACCCGAATGCATCAAGAAAAGGCTGGGGAAGCCAATTATATCAAGCCTTATTTGTACAATTACAACACACCAAAGTACGTACAGTCATTGGCGGTATCGCGTTACCTAACCCCGCCAGTATCGCTTTACATGAAAAACTCGGTATGCACAAAAGTGCCCACTTTAGTAAAGTTGGGTACAAATTTAACCAATGGATCGATGTAGGCTACTGGCAAAAAAGCTTAACCTAAGGTTAAAAAGACCAATCAATACATTAATAGTTATGCTCTAAACTCCATTTACGTAAAATTTTATTTTCGACTTTCGGCTCAATTTGCATGATCGCCTTATCTAATATTTTACGTAACATGGCTTGGTCTTTACGCACGCCGAAACGGTAGCGATTCACGTATTTAGTTCGCCCTGATACGGTTAAATTTTTCAGTCCAAGTTTAGCAATTTTGTAACGCAATACAAAAAGTGATTCTATCGTCGCAACGATCTCACCATTAGCCGTTCTTCTCAGAGCATCATCTGTACTGTCGACACGACTAACAATAACGCGCGGGTAGTTATTACGTAGGTATTCTTCATACACATAACCTTCTACCACGGCCACTGTTTTACCGCGTAATGATTTTAAGTTACGAATACCATGCACATTTTTTTTAGTTGCTAATGCAGCAACAGCTTCAACATAGGGAGCTGTAAAAATTAGCCATTGTGAGCGCCTTGGGGTTTGGTTGAGAAAAGATAATACATCACATCCCCCATTACGAGTAACGTCTAAACTTTGTTGCCAGGTCTTTGTTTCTCGTACTTGAAATTCGACATCTAACATCGCCGAGAACACAGCTATATAATCAGCAGCAATACCAATGTAACCAAGTTTAGGATCCCACGCTTCGTAAGGCATCCAGTTAGGATCAATACATAATTTGATTGGTGCGCGAGCAGAAATATAGGTACGCTCTTCTGCAGTAAGACGTATTTTATCAATGCCAGCATGGGCAGAAAGACTAATACTGGCTAAACTTAGTGAATATAATACAGTGATAATACAGCTCGTTTTTGTCATCGTCTTGCTTACCTCGTATGGCGTCTATCCAATATAAGTTAAGACTATAATCGTCTAGCTATCTAGTAAATAACCATAATTAGTCACGTTAATCGCTAATTTTTATCCCGATAAATTAGTAAAAATACGTAATCACCCTAAAAATAAATGTCTTTAAGCCAGTGATAGAATTATAATTAACCCCAAATATCACTCGATTAAAACACCATGAAATATTTAATATTACTAACCATACTACTGAGCGGTTGCAGCAAATACCCGTTACAGACGAATTTAGACAAAGATAACTTCACTGAATACTTCTCTATTTCGGGTGTTGAATATTACGCTGCTGACACCCTACAAAATTATCAGGTTGAACAACTGGGTTTAGTGGAAGGCGAAAGCTGTCAAACAGCCGATAACCTGCCACCAGCAGAAGAAAAACAAGCGAAAATTGCCGCCAAGCGTAAAGCCGCCGCGCTTCATGCCAATGGTATTATTATTCGTTCATGTATCGCACCACCCGCATCTAAGGCCTGCCTTAGCAGTTATGTGTGTTATGGCGATGCGATCAATGTAAATCCTTTAAACCGCAGTAATGACGACAGTTAATAATGAAACTTGAACTCAAAACAGTTGGGATTATCCATACCCCATATAAAGAAAAATTTGCCGTACCGCGTCAACCATGTTTGGTTTCCGCTGCTAAAGCTCAGCTCATTTTAAGCCCACCATTTGATGAAGCAGATGCCTTACGCGGGCTCGAACAGTTTAGCCATGTATGGCTGATTTTTGCTTTCCATGAAACCATGGATAAAGGTTGGAATCCGACAGTACGTCCACCCCGTTTAGGCGGTAATGAACGCTTGGGTGTCTTTGCCACCCGTTCAACATTTCGCCCTAACCCGTTAGGTCTGTCGGTAGCAAAACTTGATGGTATTACAATTAAAAATAACCAGTGTATTTTAAATTTATCGGGCATTGATTTGGTCGATGGTACACCGATTTTAGATATCAAACCTTACGTGCCTTATGCTGACAGTTTACCTGATGCCCAAGCAGGTTACGCCTCTGATGCACCCATTGCTGATATGCCAGTCACGTTTGCAGACGAAGCCTTGAATCAAATTGCAGCGCAGAAAAAAAAGCATCCCGAATTACAGACCTTTATCACGCAGGTATTAACTCAAGATCCGCGTCCTGCTTATAAAAAGAATAAAACAACACGCCAAGAATACGGAGTAAAGTTGTATGACTTTAATGTGCGTTGGGCAGTGGAAGATAATATTACGACTGTATTTTCTGTCATTAAAACGGACACAGTACCAACTCTTACGACAGTCACTACCGCTGTAAACGAAACTAAATCGGAAAGTACTAATGATTGATTATATTGCTCAGCACAAGCGGCGCTTAGCGTGGATGCCGGGCTTATACTACAAACTAAAACCCAAAGCATTAAGCTGGGCAAGAACGTGGCAAGCCGAGCTACAAACTTATGTTATGTCGGTCGAAACCATAGAGTTTGGTGACAATTGCTTTATTGCCCCCGATTGCCATATGTTTGCAGAACCCGGTCGTAAGATCACCATGGGCGATAACTGTTTCTTCGCCTCTGCGAGTTTTATCCACGGGCCAATGACACTGGGGAATAATGTTGCGATCAATCACAGTTGCTCATTAGACGGCGGAAAAAATGGCATTACCATTGGTGATGATACCCGAATTGCCAACAACTGCCGTATCCATGCCTCTAATCACGGTATGCATCCTGACCAAGTTATTTGGCAGCAAGCCTCAACTTCTCAAGGCGTGATAATAGGTAAAGATGTTTGGATTGGGGCTAACGTGGGGATTGTCGATGGCGTTACGATCGCTGATAATGCCGTGATTGGCATGCAAAGTGTGGTAACGAAAAATGTCCCCCAATGGGCAATCATGGCTGGAAATCCCGCGCGTCAAATTGGTGATAGACGGGATAAAAAAGACAGTCTGCTAAAACAAATTCAGACCGAGTGACGGTCTGAATTTTCTCTATATAATAAAGTAAAGCAGGCTTATAAGAAGAACAGACGCCATAACCAGTTCGAATCTAAATCTTCTTTACAGGTGCGATACTGACCCGCATATTTCAACGAACGCTGGTTTACTTTCTTCGCCACTTTCTTCAACCACGGTTTTTTGTTGTAGCTTTTACGCTTATAACCACCCCAACCTTCGTGATAATTCAAGTATTGCTTCTCCGCATCCCATTTAGATATACCATTGATTTTTTGAGATTTATTAATAAACCATCCCATAAAATCCATGGCGTCATGAAAATCAGAACGGCTTGACCAACTATTTCCGGTTTCCTTAACATAATCACCCCAAGTCACCGTTTTTGCTTGGGCATAACCATAGGCAGAACTTGCGCGTCCTGTCGGAATTATCCACCAATACTGCATTGGCGGCTGGGCATTATGCTTAAATGAGCTTTCTTGATACATCATCGCCATTGGCACATGCACAGGTACGCCCCATTTATCTTTACTGTCAATGGCCGCTTCGTACCAATCGTATTTTTCAATAAAGATATCGCAAATATTTTCCGGATTACGAGGTTGTGACGAGCAACCAAATAATACACTGCTGACCATTATAAGCGCAGCTAATCTCAGTATTTTATTCATTTTAAATAGCACAAATCCAATTTTGGCTGCCAGTATATGACCTACGAGAAACGAATAAAAGGACAGCAGTCAAAAATAAATAAAACTAATCACTAACTTTTACTGTTTACTCAGGCGCCGCCCTGTTAAAATCGCTCTATTATATCGATTTTATTAGTAAATAAAGGAACGTTATGCGTAGCAGCAATTACTTGCTTTCAACTTTGAAAGAAACTCCAAATGACGCTGAAGTAATTAGCCACCAGCTAATGCTTCGTGCAGGTATGGTTCGCCGTCTGGCATCAGGCTTATACACTTGGTTACCGACCGGCCTACGAGTTTTACGCAAAGTAGAAAACATCGTACGTGAAGAGATGGACAAAGCAGGTGCTGTTGAAACTCTAATGCCAATGGTTCAACCAGCAGATTTATGGCAAGAAACAGGCCGTATCGATAAGTTTGGTCCAGAATTGTTACGCATTAACGATCGCCACAACCGTCCTTTTGTTTTAGGTCCAACGCACGAAGAAGTGATCACTGACATCGCACGTAAAGAAATCAACAGCTACAAACAACTGCCGTTGACGCTTTACCAAATCCAAACTAAATTCCGTGATGAAGTTCGTCCTCGTTTCGGTGTGATGCGTTCGCGTGAATTCCTGATGAAAGATGCTTATTCTTTCCATTTATCAGATGAATGTCTAAACGATACGTACAACAAAATGCATCAAGCATATTGCAATATCTTCGAGCGTATTGGCCTAGAGTACCGTCCTGTACTTGCTGATACAGGTTCAATTGGTGGTGCTGTATCTCACGAATTCCACGTACTTGCAGAAAGCGGCGAAGACGATATCGTATTCTCTGACGGCAGCGATTACGCAGCTAACATCGAAAAAGCAGAAGCACTAGCACCTGCTGGCGAACGTCCTGCAGCAACGCAAGAATTAACAGTTGTTGATACACCAGATGCACACAGCATCGAAGACGTTTGTAAATTCTTAAGCGTTGACGCAACACAAACAGTAAAAACACTGCTTGTTGCTGCTGAAGCTGAAGAAGGCGCAGCACAAGGCGTTATCGCACTTGTTCTACGTGGCGACCATGAACTAAACGAAGTAAAAGCAGAAAAAATTGCTGGCGTTGCGTCTCCGTTAACATTTGCTAACGAAGCTCAAATCCAAGCAGCAGCAAACTGCAATGCCGGTTCTATCGGTCCTAAAGGTCTGAACTGTCCTGTTGTTGTTGATCGTTCAGCTGCACACCTAGCAGACTTTGTTTGTGGTGCTAACGTTAATGGTCAGCACATCACTGGCGCTAACTGGGATCGTGATATTGCAGAATACACAGTTGCAGATATTCGTAACGTGGTTGAAGGTGAAGCAAGCCCATGTGGTAAAGGCACACTGTCAATTAAACGTGGTATCGAAGTAGGTCATATCTTCCAACTTGGTACTCAATACGCTGAATCTATGGGTGCAGGCGTACTGAATATGCAAGGTAAGCAGCAAACAATGACAATGGGTTGTTATGGTGTTGGTGTTTCTCGTATTGTTGCTTCTGCAATCGAACAGAACCACGATGAAAACGGTATTATCTGGAACGAGTCAATCGCACCATACAAAGTATCTATTATCCCAATGAACATGCACAAATCAGCAGAAGTTAAAGAAGCAGCAGAGAAAATCTACGCTGACCTTCAAACCGCTGGTATCGAAGTGCTATTTGATGATCGTAAAGAGCGTCCAGGTGTTATGTTCGCGGATTCTGAACTTATCGGTATTCCACACAACATCATCATCGGCGATCGTAGTCTGAAGAATGGTCTAGTTGACCACAAACTACGTCTAACAGGTGATAAAACGGAAGTTGCAGTTACTGATATCGTAGCACACGTTAAAGGCCTACTAGCATAAGCTAATATGCAATGAACTAACTTCGGTTAAGTTAACAATCAAAGCCAAGCATCTGCTTGGCTTTTTCGTGTCTGAAAGCGCGATCATCTAGAAATCCTCCCTATCCCACAGGATTAATTTGGCGAAGCAGTGAGTCTTTAACAATAATTAATAAAGGATATTTCTTCTTTGATTAAGCAGGACTTTATCTATGGGTTTAAAGAATTATGACAGGAACTAAACAGGGGCTATTATTGACAGGAGGTGGCGCAAGAGCCGCGTATCAAGTCGGTGCACTAAAAGCCATTGCGGAGTTTTATCCCCGAAATCACGGTACACCTTTTAAAGTAATCACTGGTACATCAGCAGGGGCCATCAACAGTTGTGCGATTGCTTGCTACGCCAGTTGCTTCCGCTTGGGGGTTAAAAAACTCGAGTATATCTGGAATAACTTCCACGCCAACCAAGTATTTCAATGCAGTTTTAATGAAATATCTCAGCACTTGTTACTTACCTTTTTATCACGATTTCAGTCGCCACACGTGACGCGCCAACCGGTATCCCTGTTTAACAATAAACCCTTGCGTAAACTGCTAGATCGTTATTTGGATATGCGCCGTATCGACATTAACATTCAACACCAACACCTCGATGCAATTTCGATCACCGCGTCTGATTATAGCAACGGTGATTCCATCAGCTTTTTTCAAGGTAATCAGCAATTGCAAGAATGGCAACGCGCCCGTCGTAGTGGGTTACGAACACGATTGCATGCCCACCATTTATTAGCGTCTTCAGCTATCCCTTTAGTCTTCCCTTGTACCCAAATAGGCCATGATTTTTATGGTGATGGTTCGGTACATCAACTATCACCATTAAGCCCTGCGATCCACCTTGGCGCAGAGAAACTACTGGTGATCGGTGCAGAACAGCCACCGCGAAAATTAAAACCAGGAGAATTACGCCAGACTCCATCCGGGGCCGATATCGCAGGGCATCTACTCGATACCGTTTTTACCGATACCTTAAACTCTGACATTGAGCGGTTAAAGCGTATTAATGACACCCTAACATTAACCCCTGAATCACAAAAATCAGCGTTAAATATAAAACAGATTGGCTTATTCCACTTAGCCAATGAACATGATATTAATGCCATTGCCGATGAATACTTTTACGAATTACCCATAACCATCCGAACTCTATTACGCACCATCGGAGTAAATGAACACAGCCATTCTTCAATTACTTCCTATCTGATATTTGAGCAAAACTATACACGTGAATTAATGCGTTTAGGCTATCAAGATGTATTAAAACAAGAAGAAGAATTAAGGTTTTTTTTAAATATATAGTCTAGCCAGCCCAACCACCTAACAAACAATGTTCCGCCCGTTTTACATAACGAGAAGGCCCACAGACCAGTACCACATCACCCACTTCAAAAATAAAGTCTTGATGAACTTGAGTCAACTCAATCCCTTGTCGACGCACTGCACGGTAACTGACTTCTTTTAATTTCACTTCTGCAACTGTTTTACCAATCGCGTAAGCACCAAACTCAAGTCGGATCGCGTGTAACCTTTCTAGCGCTTCACTTTCTTCAAAAGACACATTACTTTCACCACCAAAATAAAAACCGTGTAAATGGTTATAATGCCCCTTTCTTTCATGCTGTAAGCGTTTCAAAATACGTTTAATAGGTACGCCTGAAATAGCCAATACATGCGATACCATCATTAAACTCCCCTCTAAGGATTCAGGCACCACATCTGTCGCCCCCGCATTATGTAACGTCAGTATATTGGAGTCATCAGTGGTACGCACGAGTACCTTCGCATCGGTTAATGGTTTAACGACCTTTAACAACTCAATGGCTTTCTCGGTATCATTGAACGTGATAATAATCGACTTAGCTTTCTCGACACCTAACATCATTTGAATTTCTCGGCGACTGGCATCACCAAATTCAATTTTTTCACCACCATTTAAGGCCTCTTGCACACGTACAGGATCACGATCGATAACAGTATAAGGGATACCTTCTATTTTTAAGAAGCGCGCGATAGTTTGCCCACTGCGACCATAACCACAAACAATTACATGATCAATGTATTGCCCTGGAAGTGGTGGTGACAGTCCACTTTTACGTTTTGGTTTAGGCTGAAATAATAATCGCCGCACGATTCCCTGATGACACTCAATGAGCCAGGGTGTCATCGCCATACTCAGCACCCCAACACCAACAAGGGTCGAAATTAACGGTAAAGGTAATAACGCCAATTTTCCTGCTAACGCTAATAATACAAAACCAAACTCCCCCATTTGCGCTAACACTAAACCTGTACTAAGGGCATTACTGCTGCTTTCTCCTAGCCACTTTGCGAGTATAAAGACTAGGAAAATCTTACTTAACATCATCACCACAAGCACTATGATTAAACGAGGCCAATCCGCAAGTAAGCTGGGTAAGTTCAGCAGCATTCCTATGGTAATAAAAAAGAGTCCCATTAATACATCGCGAAATGGACGGATATCAGCTTCGAGTTGATGGCGATAAGGCCCCTCACCTAACATCATCCCCGCCAAAAAAGCCCCAAGAGCCATCGATAAACCTAACCAATGAGTCATAAGCCCTGCGATTAAGGCCACTAATAATGTCGACATGACAAAAAGTTCATCAGAACGGATTAAGGCGATCTCTTTAAACAGGGTTGGTAATATCCAGCGTCCCACAGATAAGATCAAGAATACCGCGAATAGACCTTTTACCATTGCCCAACCCATTTGTTCAGCAATCAGCATGACATCACCACTTTGCTGCGCCAATAGCGGGATCATAATAAGGAAAGGTACCACCGCGATATCTTGGAATAACAGCACACTGATCGAAAGCTTTGATAAGCGACTATTAAGTAATTTAGATTCAGCTAACTGCTTGATCACAATCGCTGTGGATGACATTAACATCGCAGATGCGACGACAAATGCTTGTGACCAATAGAGCGAAGCAAACAATCCAAGCAGCATAAATAGCACGCCGACACTCAGCACTTGCCCACCACCAAGTCCCAGTACTAAATGCCGCATCGACAATAAACGTGGTAGTGAGAACTCTAAGCCTAATGAGAACATGAGGAAAACCACGCCCAATTCAGCAAACAGTTCAATATCAGCTTGTTCGACAATTAATTGAAAGCCATAAGGCCCAGCAATCATCCCCGTAGCAAGGTACGCGAGAATAGGCGGTAAGTGAATACGTTGGAACAACGCTACTAATGCAACCGCAAGGGAAAGTAATTGAATAATATCAATAAACAAATTATCTCCCTCCTTAAGCAGTTACATGAACGCCATCAATAGCGTAACTAAGATAATAAAAAACAATGCCACTAAAGAATATGTACTAGCTCCCAATTTAACAAGTTGACCAAAGGATCAATAATAAAGATCCGCATTAATTAACCATCAAAAAATATAAAATGTGGTACACAATATGCATGATTAAAAATATAAAATGTGGTACACAATATGCATGATTAAAAATAACACTAGACTAGTGATTTTTTTGACTGAGGTTAAAATGGATAATTTAAGCATAATAAACGCCCCAAAAATGCATACTAATTATGGGTTTACTTCGCCAAAGCGACAACAAAAGTTAAGCTCGGCACAAACAATTGCCACGTTAAAAAAATTACAAACTAGCCTAGACGTCAATTCTTTGTTACATAATTTTGCCGCAATAGCGGCACAGCATGTCCGCTTTACCGGTTTAAGCTTTACTGAGGCAGCAAACAATATTCAATTAAAGACTGACTGCACCGCCGTTTTCCAACAAAACTATCATTTGACGGCACAAGGTAAAGATTTGGGGTCATTGGTATATAGCTCAGTCAAACCATTACAAATTAATGAACTCAGTGTATTAAAAGAATTACATCAACTGTTGGTCACTAATCTCATGCACGCCTTAATGCTACAAGAAATGCAGATAAGGATCATGAAAGATCATTTAACCGGTTTAGATAATCGCGCGAGTTTTGATGAAAACATTCAGCGTTCTTATAGCCTATGCCAGCGTCATAAATCCAACATGGCGTTATTGATTACCGACTTAGATGATTTCAAACGCATCAATGATACTTATGGCCATCAATTTGGTGATCGCATTTTGAAACATTATGCGCGTGTATTACAGCGTAGTATCCGTAATAGTGATGTCGCATTCCGATTAGGTGGTGATGAATTTGCGATTATCTTGCAGCCAGCATCCGAACAATCAACTCGCTTAGTCGTAAAGCGTATTGACACTGAAATTAAGAATGACTCACTACTGAGCGAATTTAAGATCACTTCAGCAATTGGCTCAGCTACGTGGCGAACGGGTGAAACGATCGAGAGTTTATTTAGAACAGCCGATGAAGACCTGTATAACAGTAAATTAAACATTAAATAAAAAGCTCACCAAACTAAGTTTGATGAGCTTTGTTAAGTATAGAACAAAACGTGATATTTACTTTTTACTATTAAGACGTATTATTTCTTACCATTAAAACGTAATAGTCTTAATGCATTGGCTGTGACGAGAGCTGTCGCCCCTGAGTCAGCTAAAATAGCAACCCATAGTCCTGTAAATCCAAGTAATGTTGTCACCAAAAATACAGCTTTAAGCCCTACAGCTAAGGTAATGTTTTGTTTAATATTAGCCAATGTTGCCTGACCAAGTTCGACCATGTGTGGCAATTCAACTAATCGGTTATGCATTAATGCCACATCTGCCGCTTCTAACGCTACATCGGTACCACCACCCATCGCAATACCAAGTTTTGCACGCTTCATTGCTGGCGCATCGTTAATACCATCACCTACCATTGCAGTATCTTTAGCTTGGTTAATTTCACCAACAATACGTGATTTATCTTCAGGTAATAGCTCTGCACGATATTCCATGCCTAGCGAATCGGCGATTACTTTGGCTGTACGGCGGTTATCGCCCGTTAGCATCACGGTATTAATGCCAAGTTTTTGTAATTTTTCTACCGCTTCACGCGCATCTTCACGAATACGATCAGCCAGTGCAACCAAACCAATAACGATCTCGTTTTGCAGCACTACAACTGTAGTATTGCCGCCATTTTCTAGGTTTACGATAGCACTGCGAACCTCAGGAAGTTGCGCTAGCTGTGCGGTCATATGGTGCGGGGCTAATAACTTAATTAACTGTGCAGACTCACCCAGTTGAACTTCACCTTGTACACCCAAGCCCGCTAATGTCTGGTCATGACTAACCGCTAACAAAGCGACTGATTTTAGTTCCGCATGCATCAATATCGCTTTTGCTAATGGATGATTCGAAGTTTGTTCAATACTCGCAGCAAGCTGTAATACCTTATTTTCATCATCAATAAAGCTAACGATGCTGGTCACTTCGGGTACACCTTGCGTTAATGTACCGGTTTTATCAAAGGCAATTTGTTGGATACGGCCAATCTGCTCTAGCGCTGCACCACCTTTCACTAACACGCCACGTTTACTGGCTGCAGATAATGCCGATGTCACTGCTGCAGGTGTAGATATTACTAAGGCACAAGGACAAGCAATCAGTAACAATGTTAACCCTTTATATACCCACTCAGTCCAATCGCTGCCAAACAATAATGGTGGCACAATCACAACAACTAATGCTAATAACATCATTGCAGGTGTATACCAACGACTGAATCTATCAAGAAAACGTTCGATTGGTGCTTTGTTTTCTTCCGCTTCTTCAATCAGATGTAGAATACGGTCAATCGCATTATTACCTGGTTCTGACACAACACGTAATTGCGCAACACGATTAACAGCTAAGCTACCCGCCATTACAATATCGTCAGCTTGATGCTCAACAGGAACAGATTCACCCGTTAATGCACTTTCGTCAAAACTAATACCAGAAGCAAGTAACGCACCATCAGCCGGTAGACGATCGCCGGGTTTAATTTCAATAATATCGCCTGGTTGTAAGTCACTAGCAGCAACTAATACGCGGTCATGACCCACAATTTTCGTTGCTTCTTCGGGCACTAATGACATTAATGATTTAACGCCTTTACGTGCTTTACCTGCAGCAAACGATTCCAGTTTTTCGCCGATCATAAACAATACTAATACCATCGCAGATTCCGCTGTTTCCCCTAAAATAAGGGCACCGACTGTCGCGACAGACATGAGCGTTTCGATTGCGAATGGGGTTCCAGATAGTGCTAACTTAATCGAGCGATTAATAACAGGGATCACGCCAAATACACTGGCGAAGGTAAATACCCACTGGCTTGCATTGCTATTTACTTGGGTTAGAAGTGCGGCAATAACAATCGCACTGACCAAGGTGATAGCATGCCAATGTTCTCGAAAGCTCTGCGCTAGTGACGTGATTTCTTCGCGGTCAGCTGTCTTTTTACCTACTTGTTGTAACTTGAACCCCGCGTTAACCACGGCGTCATTGATTTGTTGTTTGATACTTTCAGTCGTACTGCTATTAATGTCTTCTTCGATATCAACAAGCAATTTTTCGGTTGAGAATGCAACGCGACATTGAGTAACTTGTGGTAATGCTTGAACAGCTTTTTCTACTTTTCCGGCACAACTTGGACAGTCCATGCCAGTCACTAACCAGGATAAACGGGTCGTTAAACTACTGGACTCGGGTTCCTCATCGTCAGGCGAGATCTCATTTGATTCAGAATGGGCACAACAAGTGTCATTGCTGCTGGTCTTGTGTTCATCGCTATGTTGATGCTCGTGTACGTGTGTTTTGCTGTGATCGTTAGCACAACATCCTTGATTTGATTTCGGTGCTGTTGCAGCGCTGCCTTTACATGACATAAGTTTATCCTCTTAAATAGAATTGATAGTTAAGCGTTCAAGCGAGTTAACCATTCATATTAACATACGTTCATATTAAATTTCATTCAAGTGTATTTACAAAAAAAAGCTAACCCATTCATTATTATTAACGATAAGTGGGTTAGCTCTCATGTCTTAGCCATCATATTTAAAGTATTAATAACACTATTCGTGCATCAATAACTCTGACTGTAATTGAACTAAAAATTCGCGCATGTAGACACTGCGTCTTTGCGCCTCGACTTTGGCTGCTTGGGTCTGCATACTGTCACCGAGCGTTAATAGCTTGGTAAAGAAGTGATCGAGTGTATATACGTTGTCATCTGGTTCACGTTCAGCACAGAGTGGATCAATACTGCTATAAAGCTGACGGTTTAGCTTTCCCCCGACTAAAATACAACGGGCGATACCAATAGCACCAAGAGCATCCATACGATCAGCATCTTGTAATATTTTCGCTTCCAAAGTTTCAGGCGTAATATTCGCGCTAAAGCTATGTGCGACAATGGCATGATGAATCGCCTGGTGATATTGCTGGGGGTAGTTAATCTCTTGTAAGAATGCCACCGCACGATCTGCGGCTAATAAAGAAGCTTGCTTGCGTTGGGGATGATCTTTAGCAACCGATACACAATCATGTAACCAAGCGGCAGGCTCTAGAACTGCCAATTCAGCACCTTCAGATTTACCTAACAACCTTGCAGTCGCGACAACACGTTCAATGTGATCGATATCATGCGCGCGATCGGCACAACCAAGTTGGGTTAAAAATTCGATAAATAGGTTTCGCATGTCACTCTCTTTAAAATAAAACCTTTAAGCTAGGGCTCGAATAAAAAATTATGCATGCTCAGTCACGTGGCAAGCAAGATCATGTACCACATGACGAATATGGTGATCATCCAATCGATAAAGGATTTGTTTACCTTGACGTTCAGAGCGTAAAATACGCGCTTCACGTAAATGACGTAAATGATGGCTGGTTAGCGATTGTGACATGCCCGTTACCGCAGATAGCTCAGACACAGCCACAGGTCCCCCCATGCAGGCAAGCACTAAACGTATACGTCCCTCGTCCCCTAATAAGTGAAATAAATGGGCCAATGATGCGATATGTTTATCATCTAACGCGGGTAGCGCTGCACTACACTGTGGCTCTGGGCAACATTGAGGTTCTAATTTTGGCATTATGCCCTGCTAATAATAATTTGAATTATCTGAAAGTGTAACATCTAAGGTCGTAGGAGCAAGATCAAAAATGCCAACGTCATACGACCGAAAGGAACGTACTCAGCTGGCACTTTTTTCATATTAACAATATTACATTGCCGGTATCATCGTACTAGCGGTAAACCTATTACCGGCAGTAGAAAGCTACTTTCAAATTAGATGAATACTAATTTCGCAATAAATACCACAGCTAATACATTCATACCTAACGATACATCTGCAGAGCGACCTGTTGCATGCTTGATGATCGCGAATGATAAGAAACCTAAGATGATGCCATCTGCGATTGAATACGTTAGCGGCATCATAATTGCTGTGATCGCAGCTGGTACGTAATCTGTGAATTCATCCCAGTTCACTTTATGCAAACTGCCAACCATGAGGAAAGCAACGTAGATTAATGCACCCGCCGTTGCATAGCTTGGAACAATCTGTGCAATCGGTGCAAAGAACATCGCGGTTAAGAATAGTAGACCAACAACAACCGCCGTTAAGCCCGTGCGACCACCTTCAGCAATACCCGCATTACTTTCAATGTATGTTGTTACTGGTGGGCAACCAATTACCGCACCCGCAACACTTGCGATACTGTCTGCTGTTAATGCTTTGTTTAGGTTTTCGATTTTGCCATCTTTGTTATACATGTCTGATTTTTCAGCGACACCAATCATGGTACCGGCTGTGTCAAACATGTTTACAAATAGGAATGCGAGAATAATACTGACCATAGATACGTCTAACGCACCCATTACGTCCATTTTCATGAATGTTTTTGATAAGCCAGTTGGTAGTGATGCTACTTGCTCAGGTAAGCTGATCAACCCCATAAACGCACTGATTGCAGTGGTAATAACAATACCAATTAATACCGCACCGAATACTTTACGTGTTGCTAAGATGGCGATAATTAAGAAGCTGAGTGAACCTAAGATAACTTTAGGATCATGAAAGTTACCCAGTGTAACTAACGTTGCAGGGCTCGCTGTGATAATGCCAGCTGCTTTTAAACCAATGATACCTAAGAATAAACCAACACCCGCAGTCATTGCGTAGCGTAAGCTGCTTGGAATACTGTCGATGATCCAACCGCGTAGTTTAGTCACACTCATGATGACAAATACAACGCTTGAAATAAATACCGCGCCTAATGCAACTTCCCACGTATATTCCATCCCCTTTACAACCGCGAAGGTGAAAAAAGCGTTAAGCCCCATGCCCGGTGCTAGACCAACAGGCCAGTTAGCATAAAGACCCATGAAGATACAACCAATGGCTGCACTGAGTGCTGTTGCAACGAATACCGCTTGGTAATCCATGCCCGCAATCGACATAATATCAGGATTAACAAATAGAATATAAGCCATGGTGACAAAAGTGGTTAAACCTGCCATTACTTCTGTTTTTATCGTCGTATTATGTGCTTTTAACTTAAACAACTTTTCCATCAAAGTTGCAAAAGCAGAAGTGTTAGTTGAAGCAGAGGTAGATTGACTTGCGGTATTCATTAAGGGTACTCACTTTTTGTTTCGTTCACCTTACTCACTGCATGACAGTGGCTGTCTGTACTTATTGCTCTTTAATGCAACTGATAGATACAAACCAAGGTGACTGGCTGTTTAATAAATGGCTGTCGCTTAGCGGAAAAGTGGAAAGTTCTAAGCTGACAATTATTAAATAACCGGATTTAAAATATAGGTAATTATTACCTGCTATATTCACTTTGTGAACGGGCGGGATTATCTGCTAATTTGAGTTGAATTGAAAGTTTTTTGTCATTAAAGCATACTTTTATTATGTAAAACCATGATTTCAGTGAACATTATAGATCAAACGCCTAAAAGTATCGTTTTAGCTAAAAAAATACCAGCACGAGGCTGGTATTTTTAATATAAACGTAACGCTTAATGAGGCTTAGTCACGAGCATAGATAACGTGGCCATCATCTTCTTCGTCCCAATCATCCCAATCTTCATCATCATCGCTGTCTTCAATAACGGCGTGATTAGCAATTTGGTCTTTATGGTATTCATCCCATAAGAAACCAACATCGCCATCATCTTCAATCGGCATTTCGATCTTAGGACGCGGCATAGACTCAATCTGTTCCATCATAGCGCGGACAAGGTCTTTGGTACCAACACCACTTGAAGCAGACATAGTATGAACTTCGCCTTCCCAATTAATCGCAGCCACAACCGCTTTAATTGTTTCTTCAGCTTCTTCATCTAATACAAGATCGGTTTTGTTAAATACTAACCAACATGTTTTAGCTGCTAGCTTAGCACTGTATTTTTCCAGTTCGCTAACAATAACTTTTGCGTTTTCAGCTGGATCAGTCATGTTCTCAGGTAATAGGTCAACAATGTGAACCATTAGACGACAACGTTCTAAGTGACGTAAGAAACGGATACCTAGACCAGCACCATCAGAAGCACCTTCAATAAGACCTGGGATATCGGCAACCACGAAGCTACGCTCTGGGCTTGCACTTACTACACCTAGGTTAGGTACTAATGTTGTAAACGGGTAGTTTGCAACTTTTGGTTTCGCAGCAGAAATCGCACGAATGAAAGTAGACTTACCAGCATTTGGTAAACCTAATAAACCAACGTCAGCAAGTAGCATAAGCTCTAAACGTAAGTTACGCACTTCACCTGGTGTACCTAGTGTCTTTTGACGAGGAGCTCGATTTACACTACTTTTAAAACGAGTGTTACCTAAACCGTGGAAACCAGCTTTAGCAACCATTTTGCGTTGACCGTGCATAACAAGATCGGCAATAACTTCACCAGTATCATCATCAGCTACACGCGTACCAACAGGAACACGTAAAGTGATATCTTCACCACGAGCACCAGTTTGATCTTTAGGGCGACCATTCTCACCACGTTCCGCTTTATGGAAGCGGACAAAACGAAAATCGACTAGCGTATTTAAGTTTTCATCTGCAATCATATATACATGACCGCCATCGCCGCCGTCACCACCATCAGGGCCACCACGAGCAACATATTTTTCACGGCGGAAGCTTACACAACCACTACCGCCATCACCGGCTTCAACTTTGATTAGGGTTTCATCTACAAATTTCATTTCGCTATCGCTCCTACAAATTAGGAATGCAGTTAGTTGCACGGATTAAGTAATCGATCTCTTAACCAGTAAGATCACTTCATCCGTAAAATAATTGAATCAATAAATTAATCCGTGCAGCTATCAACTTTATCAATGGAGAATTATGACTCGACAAGCTTAACTAGCAAGTATGATAAAATAATCTCGATCAATGACTACTACTTTTATTATTTTTATTACTAATATTTATTTTAGCAATAAAAAAACCCCGCCATATAGGCGGGGTTTAAAAATTCTTAGTTTGTACTGAAATTATTCAGCTACAATGCTAATGAACTTACGGTTTTGTGGTCCTTTAACTTCGAACTGCACTTTACCGCTAGCTTTAGCGAATAGAGTGTGGTCACGACCACAACCTACGTTTGTACCAGCGTGGAATTTAGTACCACGTTGACGAACTAGAATGTTACCCGCAAGAACTGATTCGCCACCAAAGCGTTTAACGCCTAAACGTTTGCTTTCTGAATCACGACCGTTGTTGGTACTACCACCAGCTTTTTTATGTGCCATCTTTTAGTACTCCTAATTAAGCGATTTTAGTAATCTTAACTTCTGTAAACCATTGACGGTGACCCATCTGTTTACGAGAGTGCTTACGACGACGGAACTTAAGGATTTTAACCTTGTCCGCACGACCATGAGATACCACTTCAGCAGTGATTTTCTTACCTTCAAGGTAAGGTGCGCCAACTTCGATATTCTCGCCGTTAGCTACCATTAATACTTCGTTAAATTCGATGCTTGAACCAGCTTCAACGTCTAGAAGTTCTAGACGAAGAGTTTGACCTTCAGCAACGCGGTGTTGTTTGCCACCGCTTAGGAAAACAGCATACATGTTTTCTGACTCCGATTCGTGTCCAGCGTACCTTAGGTAGCGACACGTCATAATAATTTATAACAATGGCGCGAATTCTACTCAAAACTTTCCGGTTAGGCAAGCTGATTTTCAAAATAAATATAAATAAGCAGTAAAGTTGTAAATCGCTGCTGCTTAATCCTTTCGGCAATTACAATTTAGTGTACAATTACGGCATAAATTTGACGGGAATTTCATCTTGTAGCCTACTATCAAGATAGAGCTAGCGATATATATAGCTATCAATAGCTTTGCAAATCGTCATACAACTATAAAAAGTAGCACGGAACTTATACACATGGACATTAAAGCCATTCAAGCGTTATCCAAACAAGATATGGACGCTGTCAATGAACTCATTTTAGATCGACTGCAATCTGATGTTGCCCTCGTAAATCAAGTGGGTTATTACATTGTAAATGGTGGTGGTAAACGCATTCGTCCACTAATAGCAACGTTAAGTGCACGCGCACTGGGTTACCAAGGTCAACAACATGTTGATGTAGCCGCTATCATCGAGTTCATTCATACTTCAACCTTATTACATGATGATGTGGTTGATGAGTCAGACATGCGTCGTGGTCGTGAAACGGCGAATGCTGCATTTGGCAATGCGGCAAGCGTGTTAGTGGGTGACTTCTTATACTCACGCTCTTTTCAGATGATGGCAAAACTCAATAACAGTAAAATTATCGATATTTTGTCTGATGCAACTAATGTGATTGCAGAAGGTGAAGTATTACAGCTAATGAATTGTAATGATGCAGACACTGACGAAAAACGTTATATGGATGTCATCTACTACAAAACAGCCAAGCTATTTGAAGCCGCTACGCAACTTGCTGCCGTTATCTCTCAGCAACCAGCGCACATCGAACAGGCGATGATAGATTATGGTGTACATTTAGGTGCCGCATTCCAGTTGATTGACGATGTGATGGACTACACGGCAGACGCTCAAGAAATGGGTAAAAACGTCGGTGATGACCTTGCTGAAGGAAAACCAACATTACCATTGATTCATGCGATAGCGAACGGTACCGAGCAAGAAGCATTAATGGTACGCGAAGCAATCGAGAAGATGAATGGCATGGATAATCTTGATGCAATTCTGGCTATTCTTGACCGTACTGGTTCACTTAATTATTGCTTTGATAAAGCCCAGCAAGAAGCTGATTTAGCTGTTCAAGCCATTGCAGTACTACCTGAATCAGAATACAAGCAAGCACTTATTTCACTGGCCTATATTGCAGCAAACAGAAATAATTAATTTGCCGCTAATTAACGCTATAACGTAATCCAGATTAAAAAGCCGTATGAGAGATCATGCGGCTTTTTTGTACCTATAACAAACGCAAATAACCACGTAATTTTACATTAACGATTATAAATAACAGGCACAAAAAAGGCCGCATCAGCGACCTTTTATTTATCAGTATAACCAGACAGACTTATACGTCGTATGGGTTAACTAATACCATTGTTTCGTTACGATCTGGGCCAGTTGATACGATATGAATTGGCACGCCCGTAATTTCTTCAATACGCTTGATGTAAGCGATTGCAGCTTCTGGAAGTTGCTCTAGAGAAGTTGCGCCGTATGTTACATCGCTCCAACCTGGCATTTCTTCGTATACAGGTTCAACAAGTTCATAACCGTCAGCAGCCATTGGCGGCACGTCTAGGATTGAACCGTCTTGTTGCATGTAACCAGTACAGATTTTTAACGTTTCTAAACCGTCTAATACGTCTAGTTTAGTTAGGCAGAAACCTGTGATGCTGTTTAACTGAATTGCACGTTTTATTGCAACTGCGTCAAACCAACCACAACGACGCTCACGTCCAGTAGTAGCACCAAATTCATGGCCTTTAGTACCTAGGTGATTACCGATTTCATCATCAAGTTCAGTTGGGAATGGACCAGAACCAACACGCGTAGTGTAAGCTTTAGTAATACCAAGAACGTAATCGATGTGACATGGACCAAAACCACTACCAGTAGCTACGCCACCTGCAGTTGTATTTGATGATGTAACATACGGGTAAGTACCGTGATCGATATCAAGTAACGTACCTTGAGCACCTTCAAACATGATGTCATCACCGCGGCGACGTGCATCATCAAGAAGTGAAGTTACGTCTACGATCATGTCTAGTAGAATAGGTGCAACTTCGTGCATCTGTGCTAGTACATCTTCGTAGCTTACTTCAGGTTCGTTATAGTAATGCTGTAGTTGGAAGTTATGGTATTCCATTACTTCTTTCAATTTAACAGCAAACTGTTCCATGTTGAATAGATCGCCAACACGTAAACCACGACGCGCTACTTTATCTTCGTAAGCTGGACCGATACCACGACCAGTTGTACCGATAGCTTTTTTGCCAAGTGCTTTTTCACGGGCAGCATCTAGTGATACATGATATGGCAGGATTAATGGACACGCTTCACTGATAAGCATACGCTCACGAGCTGGGATGCCTCGCTCTTCAAGCATTTTAACTTCAGTCATTAATGCATCAGGTGCTAATACTACACCGTTACCAATGATACATTTAACGTTTGAACGTAAAATACCAGATGGAATTAAGTGAAGAACTGTTTTTTCACCATTGATTACTAATGTGTGACCAGCATTGTGACCACCTTGGTAGCGCACAACATATTTAGCTCTGTCAGTTAGTAGATCAACTACTTTACCTTTACCTTCGTCACCCCATTGAGTGCCGAGAATAACTACATTCTTTCCCATGATACCGTCGCGGTTGTTGGTTAAAAGAGGATTCTAGCAAAATTTAAATCAAAATGTTTAGAAAATTTGATTTCTATCTCATTAAAATCGGAAAATACAACTTTACTTGTTGTTCTGTTGTACAAAAATATTAGAACGTAATCAATAGCACGATGCCAATAACGACTAGGCAACCCGCATATTTACGTACTTTATCAGTTGGCTGTTGAGTAATAATGAAAAGCATTTTCTGCCATTGCTTAGGCATCAACATAGGCATAACACCTTCGATGATCAATACAATCGCTAACGCTAACCACAGTTCATTACCCATCAAACCACCTCATTATAGTGCCACAAAAGCGTGAGCACCAAAAAAACAACATAAAAAATCCGCTCACTAGGGAACGGATTTAAAATTAGCATAATCAGCTCTCATTTCGAGCATAAGACCAAACTATTTAGCTGTAGCAGTACCCAAGTTTGTCTGTGGACGCATTGCAACAATCGATACTATTATAGCAACTGTTGTTGGTAATACCCAAGCTAAACCTTGATCAAATAATGGCAAGAACTCAAAACCACTCATTGCCAAACCAGCTACCTTCATACCATCTAATACACCAAACATGAATGCAATAACCATCACTAAACGAAAAGCAAATTGTGGATTAGGGAAACGCTCTTGCAATAAGATAAGTGCCACAATCGCAATCGCAAGTGGGTATACCGCAAATAATACCGGTACAGAAATGCTAATTAATTGAGATAAACCAACGTTCGCAACAATCGCACATAGGATGCAGTTAATGATAACTAACATTTTGTATGACCATTGTGGTTTTAATTCGTGGAAGAACTCTGCAACCGCACTGGCTAGACCAACAGCCGTTGTTAAACAGGCTAATGTTACTACCGCAGCTAAAATGTACTGACCTGGCATACCGAATAATGCTTGTACATAAGTAGCTAAGATCATCGCACCATTTACATCAGCGCCAACAGCAATTAGAGATTGGCTCGTTGCACCTAAATAGAATAGTGAAACGTAAACAAATGCAAGACCAGCTGCTGCGATAGAGCCCGCCATAACTAAATATTTAAATTGACCCGCTTTATCTGTTACGCCTTTGCTTTTAAGTACGTTAATAATCAACATACCAAACATTAATGACGCAAAGGTATCCATAGTATTATAACCTTCAAGGAAACCTTTGGTAAAAGGACTATCGACATACGCTTCACGTGCCACGCCAATATCACCTTGTGGCATAATAAAGACCGCAATAGCTAATACTGTTAACAGAATAATTAATGCTGGAGTTAAGATTTTACCGATATTATCAATCATTTTACCTTGGCCTAAAGCGAAATAAGCAGTAATAATGAAGAAAATAACAGAATACAAAGCCAGTGTCGTATCGTTAGCGGCATCACCGAGGAAAGGTTTAATCCCCATTTCATAAGCAACCAAGCTTGTTCTTGGTGCAGCAAAGGCTGGACCAATAATGACATAAATGGCCACAGCAATCGCGGTTCCGACCATTGCCGGTAAAAAACGAGTCATGGTAATTAAACCACCGCCTGCTTTTGCGACTGCGATGATTGTAATAAGTGGTAAACCGACAGCGGTCACAAGGAAACCAGCCATTGCAGGCATAAATGATTGCCCAGCAAGATTACCAGCTAGAGGTGGAAAGATGATATTGCCCGCGCCTAAAAAGAAGGCGAACGTCATAAAACCGATGGCTAAAACATCAGCTGTTTTTAACTTAATTGTCATTAATATACTCTCTGCTTAGATATTGTTGTGTTTTCATTTATCAACTTCTTCCGTGAAGTAAGCATGGAGAAATACTCTCCAGCCGGTGTAGCACAAAGTATTATAATTATGTTCTTGTAAAGAATTTTGTATCAGCCACTCACCCGTTAATTACCGATACTAACAATCTGGTAATTAAGTGCAAGAGTAAATCTGCCAGCACTATAATGAAATTACATTTTTAAATAAAAATCTTTAGTGATAGCTTGGTAAGCATGGGAGTAACTACCATCAGGATTATGCACAGTAAGCGACTGGTTTTTCAACTCATTACCACCACGAGAAATGCTCATCAACATACGTTTGTAAGCCTTTTTAGGCGTTGTTCTGATGTTAAGACACGTTATTTTCAAATTACCTAATTGTTGGCAGTAATTAACAAGTTCACAACCAGCATCATGAGGTAATACAAGAGCCACACGCCCATTTGGTGATAATAATTCCAGCGCACAACCCACAAGTTCTTGATGTGTTAAGCTTCCCGTATGTCTTGCTGTTTTACGGGCGTCATCAGCAAAATCTTGGCCATGAACAAAATAAGGAGGATTAGAAACAATAAGGTCAAACTTAGTATCTTCATCTTTATATGCTTGGGTGAATGGCTGTAAAGCAACATGTTTAACTACGACTGAAGATGACCATGGTGAGTTATCAATATTCTTTTTTGCTTGTCGGCACGCTAATTCGTCAATATCAATTGCGGTTGCTTGTAACTCACCTTTACAGCGTTGCGCTAACATAAGGCTAATAAGGCCAGATCCTGTACCAATATCAAGTGCTTTTAGTTGTGCTTCGGACGTTGTTGTCACATCCGCCCAGCCGCCAAGTAAAATACCATCAGTTCCTACTTTCATCGCACAATCAACGTGTGAAACATGAAACTGTTTAAAGCTAAAACCATCATTTTTATTTGTCACAGTATTCCCACACTTTTATCTGCGCGCTATTACGATGACGGTACTCTACACTAGTTTGCTGTGTGCGGAAGTACTTTAGAACGCGAGAATGGGATCATTTGATGCATAGAAAAACCATTATCTAAAATAAGTTCTAGTTGTTCACTAAATGGTCGCCATGGATTATAGTTGAAGTAAAGATACACACCATAACCAACATCATGATCTTTCACTTTGGTTGCTTCAGCTCCCAGTTGCAATAATGCGATTGGCGTGTAATCAAGACCCACAGTTAATTTATGACTATTATCAGAAGGATCGTAATCGTCATTCATTTGAATATCATCACCAAAGAAGTATTCAAAAGAACTATGGAATTGTACAGTTGTCGTTATTGCTCCCTCGGCACGAATATCCACGCTGTTAACTAGGTCATCTTTGTCACCTTTACCAGACAACGGTAGATAAATATTCGATGACAGATTAAAGATATAATTAGGATCATCATATTTAGTACCAAGCGACAAACGGTGGTTACCGGAATTAAGTTCAACATCCCAAAAGGCATTAACGCCCACACCAATAAGACTATCTTCAGGTAAAATACCAATACCATTAGAGACTAATATATCTTTATTTTTGTAATCGACATTCGCTTGCCAAACAAGATCATCAGCAAAGACATTGTCGAGTACGTAATCAATCCCGGGGTTATTCGCTAACGAAGTACCATGCCTATCATAATCATCATAATTACTGTGTAGCGTTATGCCAAAACTAAGATTAGAATAAAGCGGCTCAGGTAATTCAAACGGTGTAAATTTAGGTTCTTCAGCATCTTCTACCACTGGTGATGGTTTACGTTGTTCTTCGCCGCCAACATGACCGCGCTGTTTCCCCCAATAACCTTGATTGGAAATTTCACCTTCATTTTCAGAATAGTACTTATCTTCAGCCGCATGAATAGAGGGAGATAAAGATAGTAACAGCGTAACAGAAGAAGATAATACTACAGCAGAAAATAGACCACGTGGGTTCATCGAAAAAATACCTTAATGATAAAATAACTAGGCTAAGATAACAAAATTATAGCCTCCAAGCTAATGAATATAATCAATCGATATAATTACTAATCGGGCATTTAAATATCCTAATCAACGATTCTATCGTACCAATAATACCAATAAACAGTCAGTACTATAATAGCGATTATTTCATCACCTGAGTATAAAACTAATACCCTCTAGCCCCCATATCTGCCATAATGGCCGATTAACGATCAAAAAGTTGACGTGTCTTTGTTATGTACAGCAAATGATAACTTCATCTTCCTTTTTAACCTCTTGTTATACGGTAGTTTTATGGACTTCGAAAGTCTCGATCTAGACCCTGAATTAATTGCAGCACTTACTGATAATAATCTTGTTAAACCAACATTGATTCAACAGCAAGTATTGCCAACTGCCATGGAAGGTAGAGATATCCTTGCATCTGCACCGACAGGTACAGGTAAAACGCTGGCATTTTTATTACCAGCTGTTCAGCATCTTCTTGACTTTCCACGTCGTGAATTAGGCCCTGGACGAGTACTTATCTTGACACCAACGCGAGAACTCGCGAGTCAAGTATTCCAACAAGCTAAAATGCTAGCGGCCTATACTGACCATAAAGTATCTATGGTAACGGGTGGTGTTGATTATGCGCTACACGCTGAAGTATTAAAAAATAGTCTTGATATTGTCATCGCTACACCGGGTCGTTTATTAGAATATATCCGTCGTGACGCATTTGAATGCGCAGCCGTTGAAGTACTGATTCTAGATGAAGCAGACCGTATGTTAGATATGGGTTTTTATGATGACGTGAAAAAAATCACTGATGAAATGACTCGTCGTCAACAAACAATGCTATTTTCTGCGACCCTAGAAGGTCGTGGTATTGAGCGTTTTGCTGAAGAACTATTGAAAGAGCCAGCTGAATTTACAGCAAATCCTTCACGTAAAGAAAAAGCGAAAATTCACCAACTAATGCATCACGTTGATAATCATGCACACAAGCAAGCCTTGTTAGTGCATTGGTTACGCGACGAAAGCACAACTCGTTCTATCGTATTTGTAAAAACTCGTGAACGTTTGGCTGAATTAGTAAGCTATTTACAGTCTCAAGGTATTCCGTGTGCTTATTTACGTGGAGAGATGGATCAAGCAAAACGTACTCGTTCATTAAATCAATTTAAAAACGATAAAGTAAAAGTACTGATTGCGACTGACGTCGCCGCTCGTGGTATTGATGTTCAAGATGTAAGCCATGTATTTAACTTTGATTTACCACGTAGTGCTGAAGTTTATGTTCACCGTATTGGCCGTACAGCACGTGCCGGTAAGAAAGGTACTGCAATTTCATTAGTTGAGGCGCATGATCTACGTATCTTCGGTAAAATTGAACGTTATACTGAAGAAACGATTAAACGTCGTGTAATTCAAGGTTTGAAACCAAACAATAAAATTGCAATGTCGAAAACTAAGAAAAAAGCAAAAGTAGCGGCGACTGGTAAAAATAAAGTATCAGCGAAAGCAAAACTTAAAGCTAAAAAACGCACCAAGAAAAACAAGTCTAAAAGCAAGTAATCACTAAACAAACAATGACTTGAATTTGCTTGATTAAAAAAGGCGTTAAATTTATTTAGCGCCTTTTTTGTATCTTAATATTAGGTATTAAAAATAAATTGGCTTTGTATACGATAAGTCATGTCGATAGTTAATTCGTAGGCGAGTATTGAATAGAAAAGCGTTGAATAGTGTATTTATTAAATTCCAGATATAGAAAAGGCGGCACACTGTGCCGCCCTAAAGTCTATACTTTCAATCCATGAAACGTGTAGCAACCCTGCTAAGTCCTGACTCTATTCATTCCATTAAATTTCCACTTCCCAATCCGTCGGAGTGTCCTTTTGCCTTCCTAGCACAATAAATCGATCCTGATTTATTTCTGAGTCACATCCTGTAACTTAATCCTTTGGTCTTC
>NZ_FPLG01000036.1:0-4193 GCF_900120065.1 Moritella viscosa | reverse complement strand
AACTGAGCTACAACCGCCATTAACTTTCGACTTATCTCGCTAAATATTGTTAGCCAGACCGTCTGTTGTTTCGATGGAGAGATTATGCAGTAGTTAGATTAAACATGCAAGCTTGCTTATTTCGCATGAACACTTTGCATGCCCTTCGATTTAAATTTAATCAAACTCCCAATAATAGAGGGGGTAACAACCCCCACCCCCTCTTTAAAAACAGGAATTCTACTTAGTCTTTGCTTCTAAAGCTAAGTAGATTACTGAAACATTAAAGCTAACTAGATCTAAACTAAAAATTAAACATTTCTAAGCCGCTATCTAATATTTTATCCGCAATATACTTATGTGTAGCAGTTGTAGGATGGGTTACACCCCAAAATACATATTTGTCAGAACCGTCACTCGCACAGTCGTTGGTTAAGCTATGACTAAGCATATAATCAATAGCAGAACTACGGTTAATATCTAAACACGCATCACTCGCGTTAGTAAAGCCGTGTTGCTCTGGACTTTCTGTCAACCCTTCAAATAATGCGTACGCATCATATAGTTTGACATTGTAACCTTGAACAAGATAGTACGCCGCCTGCTCTTTAATGAAGGCATTAAGTGCTACGATTTTAGCGCGTACTTTTGCGACTTCTTCTTTAGTCGAATATTTAAACTGTGGCGCTTTTGTCGCATCTGGCAGCGTCATCAATAACAAATTCTTAGCACCTGAATCTATCAAACGAACCAATGCACTACTATAGTCAGCTTTTACATCACCCACTTTTCGGTTGTAGTTCATAAAGTCATTTAGACCAAATTCTAACGTAAAAAGAATATTTTCAGGATTATAGTGATTTGCCATTTTCATATACGTAAGATAAGACGTAATTTGCTTATAGATACCTGTTAAAGCTACATATTGGTTGGTACCAGCGGCGCCACCAAGAGACCAGTTATAGAGTGGTATATTTTTTGCATTCGCAACATATTCGGTCCACACAAAACCGTTCGAAAAATGGCCTAGGAACCAAGAGTTAGGGTTAGGAAAACGCCATTGCGATGCGTTAAACATATTTGCAGTATCAGACAAGCTATCACCAAATGCGACAACTTTATTGATCTTATTTGGCTGCATTACGACATCATTTGTCCAAATCGAGTGATTATATGAAAAACGATTATTTGCTGCAAAGTAGGTAATATCAGCGTTGTCATGATCGACCCCTAAAGTATCAGCACAACTCTTCTTTATTACGTTCTGTGGCGTATTCGTATAGAACATATTTTTAAAAGAAGTAGAGGACCACCAATATCCATCAATCTTTAAGTAATCACCATCAGCATTTACCGCCCACTCCCAATCCGTTGCAGCATCATCATGTGAATTGCTGGTACGGTACCAACAGCGTACATAGGTATATGTATTTTCATCCTGAATGCTACTAGCTTGTGCAGCCATAATAGGCTCAGGAATCATAGTGGTTTCACTTGCCGCAGCAGTGAAAGACAGTATCGCACTGAGTAGAATAGTTAATTTCTTCATCGCTTACCTCTTATTGATTAAACCATCAAAAAACAATGAGAATAATTCTCATTAGAGATATATTTTGAATAAATGCTCTATAAAGTCAACGCACTACTATATAATTAATCTTATTTGGGAGGCTAATTCAAGTAATATCAACTATCATCAGATCTGTTCATGTTATAAAGTTAGCGCATTTAGCTAACGTGAGATTGGAAAGTAAGCAACTGATTTAATATGCTTTTATTTAGCATACTATTCAGTCCAAAATTTGAAAACATAACAATTCCACATAAAATTTGAACTTTTCGCTCGTAACTAAATAGAAAATAAAACCACCAAAATAATTATAGATTATGTATACCAAGTCGACATTGTTCAATAATCAAACAAATATATTATCTATTTTTATACACACAGCCAAAATCCTCAATTCGAAAATAGCGAGCTCGAAAATTACAGATATAAAAAATCCGCTGCAACTGCAAGCGGATTTTTAGGGTTATTAAAACAAATAATTATATCATCAAACTTAATTAAAACGCATATTTAACAGTCACACCGTAGTTACGTTCAGCTTGAGACTGATCATTATCTTGTGTCGTTAAACCACGCACATCACTCCATGCCCAGTACTGCTCATTTGTTAGGTTATAAACACCAGCGCGTAATGTTAAGTCTTCCATTGGCTTGTAGTATGCAGTTAAATCAACCACTGTTGAACTTGGGTTTTCAATCTGATTTTCGGTACCTGTTTTAGTTGAATTTATATCACTTTCATCTTTCTTCGCGGTATAAACAGTTTTCAATGACGTACCCCAGTTTGCACTTGGGCTATCATAGTTAAGGCCAACGACCATGTTCCAAGGCGCGACACTATTTAACGCTTTACCGTCTTGATCTTCACCTTCAGTGTAAGCCGCAGCTAAGTGTAAGCTTGTACCATCAAATGCACCAATTAAGCTATCTAACCAAAGGTTAGTCGCAATTTCAGCACCTTTGACGATGGCTTTATCTCGGTTTTCATACGTTGTTATACCGCCAGTATATGCAAGATCGCTATAATCAACCACCGTATCAATAAAGTTATCATAATCACTATAAAATACAGCAAACTCGTAGTTACCAGCATTAAAATTACCACGAATCCCCGTTTCATAAGAGATACTTGTTTCTGCCTCTAGTTCTGAATTTGGTTGGCTCTTGTAACCACGAGCACTGTTAGACCATGAGTAAAATAACTCTTGGAAATCCGGAGCTCTAAAACCTTGGCTTACTTGTGCGAATACCTTGGTAGCATCAGTTATACTATATAACGCCCCTAGCTTACCGGTTACAGCAGAGTCTGAATAATTTTTATAATCATTAGGTTCATAGCCGACTACCTCGCTATGTTTTCCAGCTGGGTTAGTATTATCTGGTTTAGTACTAAACCTATCGAAGCGGATACCAGGGGTTAATACCAGTGCACCATCAAGTAGTAAGATCTGGTCCTGTAAATAAGCACCCCACTTGCTATCCTCGGCCTCTGGCATGTAATAATAAAGCTTAGTACCTGTATCACCATTTGCTTTGACATAATGAGTTAAATTGGTATTTTCAATATCACGACTGGCATAAGACAGGCCGTACACTAAATTATGCTCCATTCCAGCGAGTGTGAATGATTTCTCAAATTGAGCGCTCGCTTCGTAACCTTGCTCGGCGTAAAAATAATCTTTCAACTGACTATCACCAGCTGCTTTAGAAAGCATAGTTTGTGCTGTCTGCTTACTTTTCTGCCAGTCAAATTGCAATGCCATAACGTCAAACAAAGCATTATTTGCAGTCAAAATATATTTAGCACCGAGACGTTGACGTTCGCTTTTATCTTCCGAAGCAGCGTCCCAACTACCAGAATAATGAGTAGAATAAATAGGCAAATCAGTATCAGTATCAGAAACGATCTGCTCACCTGTAAATTCAATGCGATTATTTTCGTTTAACTGATATTGTAATTTAGCTAAAACATTATTTTTTTCTGTTTCTTGCGGATCAACTTTACCGAAGTTTTTCTCTTCACTGCCAGCTCTGTGAGTATAAGCCACCATCGACTCTAGATCGCCAGTACGATTAGCTAATGCTACAGATTGGGAAAAGCTGCTATCTGCTGAGCTATAGCCAAATTTAACATGACCGCCACTAGTATCACCAGCATCAAGAAAATCTCTCGGATCCTTAGTTTCAAACGCCACAATCCCACCAATCGCATCACTACCGTATAAGCTAGATGCAGCGCCTTTAACAATTTCAACTGATTTAATCATATCAGGGTCAATTTCTAAACGACTAGATTGGATAAAAGACTGCCCGGAATCAAAACGATTTGCTTGTGAAACGCCATCAACAACAATTTTAATTCGGTTACCTTCCATACCTCGGATATTCACACTTTGAATACCATAACGCGGGTCACTTTCTACTGTTACACCCGGTGTATAGTCAAATAATTCACCGACATCTTTCACTAGATTTTCTTCGATATCATCTGCAGAAATAACACTAACCGAAGCAGCAACATCAGTTAGCAATTGCTCCGTTCTTGTCGCTGATACAACTGTTGTTGCATCAACCATATTATCTTTGCTGCTGATATCAGCCAGTGCAGGCATTGATAATGCCAATGTAGCGCGGCGAGCAATTT